>NZ_CP013300.1:0-17052 GCF_001663395.1 Staphylococcus sp. AntiMn-1 | reverse complement strand
GCATCTTTGTAACGGCGTTTTTCTTTCATGAATTGGTAATTCATCAACTCTAGCTTTCTCTAACAATGTTCTTTCTGCATTAGTTCTCATTTCCTTAGCAAACCATAATCCATATCCTTCTGGATTGCTGATATTCCACTCACTGCTAATTTCGTTATAATTCGAGTCTCTATTATCGGTTATAGAAATAGCAGAACTAGAAGCATTTTCTGCTACTTCATTTTCAATATCTGTGTTATTAATTAGTTCATAAAGTTGAGTTTTTTTTAATTCATCGGCTGGTATAGCTGGAACTATGTCTAAATGGAAGCTTATATTATCTTTGTATTCTAAACACCAACAACGATGCTTTTCATCTAGCCTGGTTTGAATTCCTCTCGCTTTTCTATAAGCTTCTAATTCAGCCCCTATAAGTTCTTTTATTTCTTTTTGAGTATGAGAATTCTTACTTATGCCTTCTCTAAGCTTGCAAACTAAATCTAAATCATATTCATCATCTTTTTCTACCGGACGAATTGCAGTTCCTAGCATAAAGGAACCTTGAGGAAATATATGAACGTTATTATAATTTAATAAGGAATTATCCCTATTAAACCATTCTCCTAAATCCTCATATCTTTTTTGTGCTTTTTCATAAGCAGATTCTGGCAAATCTAATTCTTCAACCAAGAAACTTAAATTTAATTCTGCCTGTTTAATAGCCATAAAAATCCTCCTTAAATTATAATAAGTTTAGAAACTCTCTCTCAACACTACTAAAAATCCTTTCTAATAAGAAGTTCAGTATATTCAAAAAATTGTATAGGCCTCATCAAAGTATCCTTTAGTGGAATTGTATTGGAAAACAACTAAATTTTTAAAACCTGTTCTACCTGCATTTTTGAAACTCGACTCAATGATTGTTTTATTGTGTTTAGAATTTGTTGTGGCGAAAATATTAATATAATTAAATTTCTTACTATAATTATTTGTTTGCTTTCTAACCTCCTCAACAAATTTTTGATTGAATGTTCTTACACCGGTAAATTCATTTCCATTAGAAATTCTTATTGTAGGTTGCCTTTGTTTATTAACTGGTATTTGTTTATTGGTAATTTCATAAGTATCCTCTAAGATTAGATTTATCTCCTCTGTATTTTCATTCATATTCATAGATTGCAGCTTAATTTTTTCATCAACTACTTCAGTATTTTTATCTACTTCAATACATTCAAAGAATTCTTTAATTACAAGGTGGAATTGTAAATATATTGGTATTCTTACTAAGTTAACACAACCAAATCCAAATACCTTTGAAGCCAAAAAATAAATAAATAAAGGATACTTTCCATATTTATTTCCTATATTAAAAAACTTATCTTTATTAATCCTTCTAAAAAAGATTAATAATATAATTGTAATTATAATACCCGCAGTTAAAGAAACACTTCTTTCATTAAAGGGTAAAAAACTAAAAATATTTATTAAGGTCTTTTTATCGATCCAAAAAGCAGAAATTATTTCAAATAAGAAATTTGGTATTATGAAGATAAAACTTATAATAGGTATCAATAATATTAGTATCATTTGGCAAACAAGTCTATTCATTTCAATACCTCGCGATTTCTGTAAAAGTAAATATGTAAAATAAGGTTCTGTTGCAAAGTTGAATTTATAGTATAATTTTAACAAAAAGGAGTCTTCTGTATGAACTATTTCAGATATAAACAATTTAACAAAGATGTTATCACTGTAGCCGTTGGCTACTATCTAAGATATGCATTGAGTTATCGTGATATATCTGAAATATTAAGGGAACGTGGTGTAAACGTTCATCATTCAACGGTCTACCGTTGGGTTCAAGAATATGCCCCAATTTTATATCAAATTTGGAAGAAAAAGCATAAAAAAGCTTATTACAAATGGCGTATTGATGAGACGTACATCAAAATAAAAGGAAAATGGAGTTATTTATATCGTGCCATTGATGCAGAGGGACATTAGATATTTGGTTGCGTAAGCAACGAGATAATCATTCAGCATATGCGTTTATCAAACGTCTCATTAAACAATTTGGTAAACCTCAAAAGGTAATTACAGATCAGGCACCTTCAACGAAGGTAGCAATGGCTAAAGTAATTAAAGCTTTTAAACTTAAACCTGACTGTCATTATACATAGAAATATCTGAATAACCTCATTGAGCAAGATCACCGTCATATTAAAGTAAGAAAGACAAGGTATCAAAGTATCAATACAGCAAAGAATACTTTAAAAGGTATTGAATGTATTTACGCTCTATATAAAAAGAACCGCAGGTCTCTTCAGATCTACGGATTTTCGCCATGCCACGAAATTAGCATCATGCTAGCAAGTTAAGCGAACACTGACATGATAAATTAGTGGTTAGCTATATTTTTTTACTTTGCAACAGAACCCAAAAAAACAAGGAGGATAACATGGACAATTTATTAAAAAGTTTTTTAATAGATATGAACTAAAAGCTATTATTTCACCAGGTATTATAAGTTTAATGCCATTATTTACTAATATAATAATATGGTTTCCTAATAAAGTAAATCTAGGATCAAGCTTATTTGTGATAGTTTTATTATTATTTTATGTTTATTTATTTTCTATTATTGCTAGAGATAAAGGAAAAAAAGTAGAAAAAGAAATATTTGTTATTAAAGGGGATAATTATCCCACCACACAAATATTGAGACATTCTGACAACACATTAAACACTAAAACTAAAGAAAGATATCATAATTTTTTGACACAAAACGTGCCAAATTTAAATATTCCTAGTTATGAAAACGAGCAAAATGAACCATTAGGGTACTTTGACAAAGAATATAATTCAGCAATTGATTGGTTAATAAAAAACAAAAGAAATGATTACCTAACAAATCAACACAACATTGAGTATGGATTTTCTAGAAACTTGTTAGGTATAAAATGCTATGGCATTATCATCTCTATTTTGTCAATAATTCTTAGTATTTTAGTTTTTATTACACATAAAGAAAATGCTATTGTTCAGCTATATCTTTCTACTTTGATTAATTTGTTTTTTTATTATTCTGGAGTTTAAAAGTGAACAAAAAACAAACTAAAATTGCTGCTAAACGCTATGCTCTTTCTTTATTGTCTAATTGTGATTTTACAGATTAATTATGTGTATTTATACTACCAATATATTTTAAACCTGCATAAGTCCGAAGTTGTCCTGTTCTTTTTTGTAAGCAATCATTTGTATAATCAAATTCACTAACATAAACATGAATATCTTTTTCTACACAATCGAACATTATATTTCCAGCGCTATTTTGAGTTATTGTATTATATCCAGGATAATAATATAAATCTTTAGAATCACCTTCTCCGACTATAATAAGATTTGGATTTAACTTTGATAAAATGCTAGCTGGAATCCTACCAGATTCTCTGGAGTGGTGGGGAGCAAATAACAAATCAGTTTTTTTCCAGTCGACTTTATTTTCTATTTTTTCATAAATTCAGTAGTTAAGTCCCCCATCCATAAGGCTGTTACGCCATTATTCAATTTATATTGAATAATGGCTGATATATCATTAGCGCTTTCTTTATTTTCCACTTTTTGCAACTCTTTTTCAAAATCTATATTAGATTCATCAGGCCATAAAATATTAATTCCTGAACTCCCTCGAACTTCATCTCCTTGATTCATCCACTTTCTTTGACTATTCTTCTTTATATAAAACGCTTTATTAGAATCTCTAAGCTTTTTATATTCATTGAAACTAACACTATAATTCTCTTTCTTTGCATTATTTCTTACACAATAAAAATTAGTAATATTCAATTTTGCGTTCAATAATTCTAGACCATAGATGTGATCTTCATCAGGATGTGTAGATATAAATCGCATTATTTCTTTTCTTTTTGAAATGCTTAAAATTTCATCCAATATCTTCTCTTTATTTTGACTATTTAAACAACAATCTATGATTGATAAATTGTCTGAATTGTGTTCGATATAAAACATATCTCCATTACCTACTGAATATGATTTAATTATACTCAAAAATAGTTCCTCCTTTTGCTTTTTCATCCACAACGATGTTATAATACAATTAACAAAGATTAACAGACGCATATGCACCAACTCCCCTTACTACTCCCAATAGTAAGGGGATTTTTGGTGTGACTATTCGCCTATTTATCGTTACGATTACGTAGCCAATGCGTAAATAACACAACGATACAACCACTTATTGCCGTGGATACGATGTTCACAAAGATTTCAGACACTACATATGCACCTCCTCTCTACGTCAATTTGACGCCTGAGAGATAGGCGACTCCCCAAGTATATCATTTGCTATCATGTAAGCATATAACCTTTATTTACTTGAAATTTATCATTCTTTTTTAACTTGATTAATCGCTTGAATCAGCTCCCGATCACTTTGAACATCATGTAGATTAATATAAAAACGATCATCTTCAATATAACTCGCAAATCGTTTAAACATGTTGGCGTAATACGCATTAGCTTGAACTTGCGATTTTAAATTTTCAACATCTTCATTCGTATCAATCGTCATTTGGCTCGAAGGCATTTCAACAACCGTTGGTTTAATCCGATTCCCTAAGGCAACTAATCGCGTATAAGCTGTGGGGTTTAAATTTCTAATTTCAGCTAACTGTTTCACTTTTTCATACTCGGCTTCCGTTAAATTGATATTAATGGTTTTGGCTTTCTTTTGATTTTGATTTGGCATTTTGATTCCACCTTTAACTAAGTAAATACTCAATCAAATAGAACAACTTGATGTGAGTGATTGCTTAGTTATTATTTTAACATAGGTGGAATGGTTTAGTGAGTAATTACTAAAATAAAAATGTTAATATTTTATGAGTAATTACTCATCATTGAATGCGCACATTTTTGCGCATTGTACTAAGCAAATACTCATACGTATTTGCTATTTTTTCGCAGAAAAAATCCTAGGGGGCTTGGGGGAGTTCCACCAACAAGCTGTGTATATGGGTACCATATACGTAGCTTGCCAAACTCCCTTAATCGATATACGATAAGGTTATCAAAGTCGACGTTAATTGTTTCACCAACAATGAACGTCGACTTGATAACCGGTATTTTAAAGTTGATCAGATAGAACAACTTTAAATATATATCGTACTTTGTGATGATCATCGACGTCACATTTTTGACGGCGCATCACAAACAATCGATTAAGAAAGGAGTGCGCTTTTTGACGACGGAGCAAGACGAGAAAGCAAGCAAATTAAATTTAGAGTCACACCCGAAGAATATGAACGTTTAGAAGCTATGGCAGAAACGCTTAATATATCGGTTCCGATGCTTGCGAAACAGGCGACGCAGAAAAAACGAATTAAACAACCGCGTATCGACCGACAAGGCGCCTTAGAAATTGCGAAAGAATTAAGAGCAATTGGGACGAACTTAAATCAATTAACCAAAGCCGTACATACAAGTCATATCGATGAAACACTAGCTAAAAAATTATTACGGAAATTAGAAATGCTGCGTAAAGGACTGAGATACTTATGGCAACGATTAATTAGGTTCGACGAAAGCAATGAACGCGCTCATCACATATGCCGAAAATGAAGAAAAAGCCGAAAAGAAAAGTGGCCTCAACTGTGACGTCGATTATGTTAAAGAACAGATGAAAACCACGCGATTATTATTCGGCAAAAATAACGGCCGTCAAGGGTATCATGTCATTCAATCCTTTGATCCTGAAGATGACGTCACCCCAGAACAAGCCAATGACATTGGTCGTGCATTAGCTGCGCAAGTCGCACCCGATCATGAAGTGGCCATTTTTACGCACACAGACCAAAACCACCTGCATAATCATATTTGTATTAATAGTGTGAACATGGAGACAGGTAAAAAGTTTGTCAATGATTGCCAAAAACTCTATGACATACGCACGCAAAGTGATGCCCTTTGCCAACAACATGAATTGAGTATCGTCAAAGAGAAAACAGCTGATATACGTTATACCCAAGCCGAACAAAATATCATGGATCAAACTAATAATGCGAAATCATCCTGGAAAAACCAAGTAAGAATGGCAATTGAAGAAACTAAAAACCATGCGACAAATTTTGATGAATTTAACGAACTATTGAAACCCCAAGGGGTTGAAATCGCACGTACAACTGAAAAAACAATTACTTATAAACACATCGAGGAAGACAAGAAAGTACGTGGGAATAAACTAGGTCATGCTTACGATAAGGAGGAGATAATCAATGCCTTTGGAACCGAGAAACGAAGACGAGAACACGAAAGAGATCAAAAAGAAACTCAGCCAGATCGAAACGCAACTCAAGCAGATTGGCGAAGATTTGAAGCAAGAACCCAACAACTCGAACAACAACAACGCGCTCAAGAACGTGCTGAAGCAGCAAGACTTGCTGATGAGAAATCTCGAGAATTAGAGAACAACGAGAGCGAGCGGAACAACAGAAACGAGAAGCTAAAGAGCGAACTCGAGGCTTCGATCTCGACCTTTAATCAGGCAACGGAAGATACAAGAGTTAAATATATCAGTGTGGCCAATAGTTATTTAAAGAAACTCAATACAGATAATCAACAACAAGATTTTAAACAGGCTTTAGATGCCAAATTCAAAGCGATAGATAAACAAACGGACCAATTGATCCAAGCATTAAAAGAACGCAATGAGCAAGCTGAAAATGAAATACAGACCTATAAGCAAAACCTAGAAAGTAAATGCGACAAAATGATCAGCTAATTCAAAATACAACAAGACCTTAAATAAAATGACCCATGGCCTTTTCGCCTTATTTTACGTGGTTTTAGTTGTTGCGTTAGTCGCTATGGTGACAGGACCTATCGGGCATAGCTTGTCGATTGATACTTTTTTACAGACGATTCATGATCAAATCGTTGAAGGAAAATCCATTTGGCGTTATTTAGCTTATTTCCTTTATCTCATTCCCTTTATATTATTAACATGTATTCTATTGCTTTGTGCGAAGCTCATAAACACGCTTGATGATAAATTCTGATTTCAAGTATTTAAAATAATTCAATGCGCTATATACCCCCTTAAAATCCAAAAAGGGTATCATCATAATTAAACATGTAAGGAGTGAAAAAATGGCTAATCGTGAGCAATTAAAAAAACGTATCAGTTTGGGCTTAAGTTTAGCTCAAGTTATTGTTCAAGCGAGTCTTGTTTATTTAGCATATAAACAATATAAATTATCAAAAGATTACTAATAATTAACTAAGGGTTTAGAACAAGGTTCTAGGCTCTTATTTTTTGTGTGTCAACGGTAACGGAATGAACGAAGTGAATGAGTATAAGGAGTGGACACACTTACATAGCTCGCCACACTAAACGCAGTGGAATTGGACAACTTCCAATTCCCTGCAGTTTGAACGGCGAGTTCAAGAAGTTTTTTGTTAGACCTTTTTTACAAAAAAGATCTGGTTTAGGTTTTTAAAATCAAAATAAATTCGTATGAATTTATTCATTCTTTAAGTGATTTTGAATTTGGGGTAATTTTCCCCTGAACTTTATATATATTTATATAAATCTTTTTAAACCCTTTTTAGGTGTTCTTTCGTGCTTAGGGAGAGAAAGGCTTTGCCACACTTAAAGGGACTTTTTGCCACACTTAAAGGGACTTTTTGCCACACTTAAAGGGACTTTTTGCCACACTTAAAGGGACTTTTTGCCACACTTAAAGGGACTTTTTATTTAAAAGTCCCTTTAAGTGTGTTATAACTTGATATAAAGTATGTTATTATTATAAGTAAATTAAAATAAAAGGGACATATAAAAATAACGCCTTTTTATTTTAAAACTTACTTTATAGGAGGAAATTTTATATGTCTGGAGAAACTATTGTATATAAAAATGATATGAATTTAGTTCCATTGCGTAGATTTACAAGTACTGAAATTAATCTATTTTTTGCGATGTGTAATAAGCTCAAAGAACAAGAAACTAATACTTTACATTTGTCGTTTACAACTTTAAAAGAATTGAGTAATTATAGTTCTGAAACGCGTAATATTAATAGATTTGTTAAAGATTTGGATGATGTCTATCAAAAAATGTTACAACTTACAATCAGATATGAAGATAAAGATATTATAGAAAGATTTGTTTTATTTAATCACTACAAGATACATAAAAAAGAACACTATTTAGAAATATCGACTTCTCCAAATTTAAAGCATATCTTAAATTCAATTACGAACAATTTCACTAAATTTGAACTTCAAGAAATGACTCAATTAAGATCAACATATTCTAAAAATATGTTTAGGATATTAAAACAATATAAACATACTGGTTATGTAAAATTAAAAATTGCTGATTTTAAAGAACGCCTAGACGTGCCATATTCATATCAAATGAATGATATAACAAAACGTGTCTTATCTCCTATAATTAAAGAATTAGGATTTTTATTTAAAAATCTTAATATTAATAAAATTAAAGCTAAAAAAGGGCGTAAAATTGAGTGGTTAGAGTTTTCTTTTGAACCCGAGAAACGCATTCATTCGAAACGACAACTTAATATGTTAAGTACAGATAAATCAAAACAAAATATGAGTCGTGAAATGACACCAGAATGGTTAGAAAATAATGAGTACACTTCTATTAATCATAAATCTTCTGAATATACAGAAGAAGAACGTCAAGCTTTTTTAGAAAAAATTAAAAAACTTAAGTAAATTATATTTATCGGTTAATAGTAAACATTGATAAATACACGATAAATAAAGGTAACTATTAACTGATAAATTGCTATTTTTAACTGGTAAATTTGGATAAATACACGATAAATAGGTGGTAAAATGAAAACTTTTAAAGAAGCATCTGAAGAATTAAAAATAACTAAACAAACATTGACTTCTTGGATAAAAGAACTTAACGAAAGTAATAATATAATTTGGGAAAATAAAACAAGATATTTGGATGAAACATTAATTAATAAAATCAAGCAATATAAAAATATTGAAAATGAAAACTATTTTTTTTCAGAAAATGAAAATAAAGATTTTGATAAAAAACAAAATGTAACTTTACTTGAGGTTTTAAAAAAAGAAAATGAATTATTAGTTAAACAACTAGCAACAAAAGATGAACAAATTAAAAATTTAACAAAATTAATAGATCAACAACAACAATTAACTATAAGTGATAAAAAAGAAAAAGAAGAATTGAAGAGTGAATTAAAAATTGTATTAAATCAATACGATTACAATGAAGGAATAAAAAGTTATAGTGAAGTTGAAGAAGATCAACAAAAAGATGATTCACAATATCATCATAAAAATTTTCAAAATACTCATATTCAAAAAAAGGGGTTTGGAGAAAATTATTTGGTAAATAACACAAGACCCCCACTTAATTCATAAAGGTGAAGGCCTTGTATTTATAATTTTATTCTTTATTTTCATATTTAAAACGAACTTTCAGGATTCAACATTTCTTTCTATGTATTTTAGTTTTAATCCTGAAACTTACTTATTACCTTCACTTTTAATGATTACAGTAGGTTAACTATCCATTTATCTTCATAATTAGTTTCGCTTTCTTTGATTTTAAACCTAATTCTTCAATTTATTAATTTCTTGTACAAGAATTCTCTATAAATTGCATCATTTGATAATATATGATTTCATATTCCTGAGTCATTTTTCCTCCTTTCTTGAGATTCATAATCTTTTCTAATGTTTCTTCCAATATAATTATGTTATCAAGTGGTACACCAAGTCCATTACATCCCAAATCATAAAATCATATTTATTTAAATCTAAGAATTTTCTACTAATTCCTCTCTCATTGCTCCAGTGAAAAAGCACCGTAATTAAATGGTTAGCCAAAAGATAAAAACTTTGACTAATGTGGCCTACGTCTCCGTATAAACTTTCAAACCTTTAAAAGTTCTATATTTCCAATATATTCTATCCAATTTACTTGCGTATATTGATAGAAAAGCTGTATCTCCTATAAACTCTTGGTTTCCAAATAAGGTTATAGTTTTTTTTCTGAAATCTCCACTTTTCAGTAATTCTAATGCATGATTTTCTACATTATAGTGATATAATCCCTGTTTAATCCCTTCGACATTATTAATAACAATAAAGGTCTCAATAGAATTTCTAGCTCCGCCGGATGGACTAGTTTAAACATGATTTACTACCATCGTAATCAATAGTACTTGCAACTTCTCCATGAGTTAAATATATTATGTTACTAAAATCATCTTTGAAACAGAACTTCATTTTTAAAGGACCTGATAGTTTCTCTTTTTAATAAATTATCAATTAAAGTTTGATTTTGATTTTTGTTTCTAGAGTAGGCAAGGGCAATTTAATTATTTCTTTTCTTTATAAGAAAGATAAATATCTGGCTTCGTCTCATTTGTTGTTGCTAATTTATTAGTACTATCAATTATGTTCTCAAGCTGTTATTAGCGTGTTGTCTTGTTGCAAAATAGAAGAATTCTGTAGATTTACCCCATGATTCGAATTTTTATCAATATATTCGTTATCTATTGAGATAAGGTCTTCGTATAACAAAGATTCGAAGATTTGATCGGGAAGTTCTTTATCAATTATAAAGTTTTCAATTTCATTTTTAGTTCGCCACTTTTCAAAAAAACCAAAAAGTATGAATTCTTCATTTATACCTTTTTTTACATGATTTAAATAATCATCTAAACAAATGTTTTGATCAAAATAAAAAACGCAATGATTTATTAATTTATAATAAGACATATTATCCCTCTCCTATTAAATGTTGAATTAATTTGATTAGTTCATTGCTAATTAATAAGTTGGTATTTGTTCAATCCATCTCCAATCGCCTATAGGATTAACTTCTAAGAATTTCCATTGATTATCTTTATCTACTATGAAATCAAAAGCACCATATTCAAGTTTTACAGTATTAAAATTCTAAACATTTATCTTTTATTGAGGATGGTGTCTCTATTCTTTTATTAAAATCCCCTCCATATTATTTTTATGCCAGTCATGTGAGAAATTAGTATCTATTTTCGCTGAGAAAACTTATTCCTACTTAGTTACTCGTGTCATATTTTATTACATTTTTTTGTAGAATTGATGGTATATTATTTAGTAAATTTAGCTCAGTAAAGCTGATCATTTTCCCATAAACAGCATTTAAATATCCAAAAGGATACTCTAAAAATGCTCACTTGATGGTTTTAAAATATATTACTCCAATTTATTTTTTATTTTTTTTATTGTTTACACTATCAATTATGTTAAAACCTATCTTTTTTGCTACATCTAATTATATAATTTGCTTAGTTTTAGATTTATAGGGGTGGTTTATCCACTTATTCATCCATTTTAAAATGTAATGAAGACAGATAACCATTCATTAGTCGCAAATATTCATCGTTCTTCTGGAAATCTACTATTTTAAAACTTTCATAATCGAACCTTCTATCCAAATTAAATCAATCGTACTTAATCTATCTCTTGTTTTTTATAAATTATTTTAAATCTTTATTGTTGTTATTTATGGAAAAGTCAAAATATAATTCTCTTTCTATATTTTCAATATCTATTCTTATATAATCTATCTTTCCTTTATTAAATATGGTGCTATATATGTAATTTCCGGATCATACTTTCTTGTAAAATAAGTATTTTATAGTTCATTTCATTTTGCTTCACTTTATTTCCATATAAATCAAGCATTTTTTCTTTAAAATCAACAAATCTATTATCATTTATGACATCATAAATATTACTAGAATCTTGTAATATTAGAGGTTTTATATATTTCATCTAATCACCATCTTTTATTTAAAAAAATAGCTCCAATTTTTGGGAGCTATCCTAATTCAAGAAAAATAAAACTAATAATTAACTAGTTTTATCTAACACTTCATTAGTGATTTCTTGATAAGTATTTTATACTCAGTAAATAATTCTTCTTGGGTTTTAACATCTTGTGACTCAGTTTCATTTACAACGTCTAACGCTAAATCTACTAATTCCATTCTGAACAACCCCCTTTATTTAAATATAATGTAATTGTACACCCTAAGTTATAAATTTACAATATTATTTTTGAATTTTCTGACTTTTAAACATATGTTGATATTCAATTTTTTCGATTTGTGGTAATAATCTATATGATTTTGATAGAAAGAAATTAAACTTGCAATAATAAATAACCCACCGCCAATAACTAAAGTAAAATCAATGCCTATATTTTTTACAAGTATGCCACCTATAAAACTACCAACAGGTAAAGAAACTGCCGAAATACTTGTTATGATCGTAGTTAACCTAGCTAGCATATGTTCTGGAATGACTTTTTGTTTTGTATAGAGGCTAAGGACACATTGCTGATACTAATTGTTATAAAAAGCTACAGGAAAACAAAATTATAAAACGATACTAGGAATATAATTTATTATAATTAATGTTAAACCTGATGCGATATTTAAGAATATAAGTAATTTCCCGTATCCAATATTCATATTTTTATGTAAGGCGTGATTAAAGAACCTATAATTAAACCTAATGAAACAGCGCCATTAATAAACCGTAATAATACGATCCCCCTAAATAATCCGCTTTTAGTGGTATCCAGGTGTAAAGTAGCCCTAGTCCAAAGTTTATAACACCACTAACCAATGCTACTATCAATAGTAAAGATTTACTTATTTCTATAGCTCCTTCTTTTAAATTCTGTAAATATGTAGACTCACTTTTCTCTTTATTATTTAAATTAGGTATTTTTATGTTTAGCATAAATAAACTAGCTATTAAAAATATAAGTGAATTGGTGAAATACAATGGAATAAAAGCAATCATTGCAACAATGATACCACTTATCGAGTTCATAATAACGTCTGTTCCTTGATATGATACACTCATAGCTGAATTAGCACTTAATAATTTCTCTTTTCTTACCAATAAAGGTATAGCTTTCGATTGAGCAGGATAACCTATTTGAGTACAAAACATGGCGATTGTTACTAAAATAATCAAAGCATATACATTCAAAGAATCAATTAATACAAAAAAGCAACTAGTGCCAATATTAAACACTGTAACACAGGGGTTAGTAGAAGAGTTTTCTTTAAAGGTATAGCATCAACTAGAGGACCGAATAAAAACGAAATACACATAGGAACCATTAATAAAGTGTTAGTAGTACCTACTAGTAATGGATTATGCGTCCATTGTAGAACTGTCCATGTTGTAGCTACATAATAAAGACTATCACCAGCATTTATCATAATTCTTTCCATAAGCAAATTAGGAAAAGAATGATTTTTATATAATTGTTTCAAAATACCCCCCTGTTCATATAAAACTATTATAATGATTATAATAATATAAATGTGAAATTCAAGATACTATTACTCTTAAATTTACAATTTACTGATTGCATTTACTAATATCGTATAAGTAGTTGTTTCTTATTTTTAATTCTGTATACAACTGATAATATAGAAGCTAGTTATTTATCCAAACTAGTATCAAAAGGTATTTAAAGTAACAAAAAAAGTCAAAAGAAACCCTTTATAGTAGCTATACTGATATATACATAAAACATTTAGAGTCAGAAATTCGACAAAAAAATCGTCAATTTGACGATTTAACAATTGCGTTAAAACAAGAACAATCTTTGAATTTAAATAGCCAAAATATATTAGGTAATAGCGAAAAAATAGAAACAGATAACATGCATGAAAAAGAGAATATCTTTGATTCAAAATATCAAATCAAAATGAACAAAAGCAGTCTTTATTTTCAAAATTATTCAAGAAAAAAACTAAACAGATAAATAGTTATTTATTTACTCATAACAAAGTAACGAAAATCAACGTAGATAATCGAGATACAACGAGAAAATTTTACAAAAGATAATATACACGATATACTGAACTTAACAAATGAGTTACAACTTAGTATATACAGAAAGCCCCCACACGCCGGCAAGCTAATGTGGGGGCTTTTATTTTATCCCTTAAGTTGATCAAATATATAGTTCGCAACTATACCGGCAAAACTGACGAGATAAAACCTAAGACAAGAGATTACAAACAGCATATACAGCACCCCTTTCTGCACAGGAAGTGCCTTCTAGTATAACAAAAAGAATCAATTTAAACGATACTTGTAACAGGAATTTTGAATAAAATACAAAAGTAAGATGTATGAAAACACATGAAAACGTGTTAAATCAACAATGTATAAACCGTGTATAAATAATAATAAATGGAAAAAGCCCGAAACACTGTTAAATCAGCGTTTTGCCCTTTTAATTTAGTTGACATAATTAGTTATTATAGGTAGTTGATTTGTATAATATATACAGTTTTTATTTTTATTATTCTTATTATATATTCATAAAATAATAACACACATATTGTTGTGTCTTTTTTTTTTATGTTAAGATAAAAATTGAACAAAAACATAAATATTGGAGGAATGTTTTTATGGCGTTCATGTCATACACAGTTCAATCAGGGGACAATTTAACAAATATAGCAAATGAATTCGGCACTAGTATTCAGAATATTCAAAGTTATAATAGTATTACTAATCCTGATAACATTAGAGCGGGAGATATACTTAAAATTCCTAGTGAAAGCACACATACAACTAATTATGTTATACAGTATGGAGATAATTTAAATTCAATTGCTAATAAATTTGGAACTACAACAGACAGATTGCAATCACTCAACAATATTGCAGATCCAGATTATATTCAAGTAGGGCAAACTATACAAGTTTCAGGCTCTCAAAATGAATTAAACCAATCAAGTTATACTGTTCAATATGGTGACTCACTGGAAAGCATAGCTAGTAAATTTGGAACTACAGTAAATCAATTGCAATCACTGAATAATATTGCTAATCCAAACTATATTCAAATAGGACAAACTATACAAGTTTCAGGTTCTCAGAGCAATGATAATCAAACTAGATACACTGTTCAATATGGAGATTCATTGGAAATTATAGCGAATAAATTTGGAACTACAGTAAATCAATTGCAATCATTAAATAATATTGCTAATCCAAATTACATTCAAGCAGGGCAACTATACAAATTTCAGGTTCTCAAAATGATTCTAATCAATCTACTTACACTATTCAATATGGAGATACTTTAGAAAATATAGCAAATAAATTTGGGACAACAGTAAGTCAATTACAAACATTGAATAATATCGCAAACCCAGATAATCAAGTAGGTCAAGTGTAAACTGTAGATGGGAAGCAAAACTAACTCATCAACGTAAGTGAATATACTGTACAATCAGGTGATAATTTAAGTGTTATTGCACAAAAATTCAATACTTCAGTATCTGAATTACAATCTTTAACAATATTTCTAATCCTGATTATTTACAGATTGGACAAGAAATATTAATTCCTGGTAATTACGACACTGGTAATGACACTGGCAATGATATGGACGATTCTGAAGATAATGGAAGTAATAATGGTATTCCATCATCTAATGGAGATAAAGTTACTGCTCAACAACTAATAGCAGTGGGTTGGCCTTCTAGCGTTGTTACTCAGCCAATGCTTAATGATTTAAATAACTGCTTAGAGGAATATGAAATAAATACTAAATCAAGAGTAATGCATTTTATAAGTCAATGTAGCCATGAATCGGTAGCTGGTACTTATAGAGAGGAAATAGCATCTGGAGAAGCATATGAGGGCAGAACTAATATAGGTAATACTCAACCTGGCGATGGACCTAAGTATAAAGGTGGTGGTTATATTCAGCTTACTGGTAGAGCTAATTATACCCAATTCGCTAATTCAATTGGCGATCAAGAAATCGTAAGTCAAGGTGTATCGTACGTAGCAGAAAATTATCCTTGGACGAGTGCTGGATTTTGGTGGTATACGCACGGAATGAACCAATTGTGTGATACTAAATAAACCACAACAACAACAAAGTGGTTAGCTGATAGAAAACAATATTATCAAAAATGTGTAGACGTATTTTCAAATTACGGAGAAAGCTCTTCATCTTCTGAAAAGGGTCTGCTGCATGGCTAAACCAATATAGGGTTACAGCTGAATATGGATATTACGATGTAAATGTTAATAACAATATGCATTATGGTATGGATTTTGGCCTTTTTACTGGTACGCCAGTTAAAGCAATTACTAGCGGTACGGTACTTGAAACAAAATGGAATCCAGGTGGAGGCGGTAATACCATAACTATTAAAGAAGATGATAATCAACATTACCAATGGTACATGCATTTAAGTGAATATAACGTAAAACCTGGACAAACTATCAACACAGGAGATGTAATAGCTTATTCTGGAGCCAGTGGAGGTGTTACCGGGCCACACTTACATTTTCAACGTATGGTAGGTGAAGTATCAAACCAAGCTGCTGAAAATCCAAGAGAGTTTTTGGAACAGTTAGGATTAAATTCGTAATAATCATCTAATACTAGATAGCCATTTTATGTTGAATGTATCTATGTGATAATGAAAATACAAATTCTATTAAAGGAGATAATTTTATGAAAAACGCACATTACTTCCAACTTTATTATTGGCTAGCTCATTAACATTTACAGGTTTTTCAGCGACAGTCAATGCTGAGGATGGTGCCAAAACCGTATACGGAGAAAGTTTACCAAATAGCGCAGATACAAATGGAGATGGTTGGGCTAATGTAGACTTCAATACTTCATCCCTCCCACAATCTGCACAAAATCAAATAAGTGAACTTTCTAAACAGAAAGATTCAGGGGAATTAACTCAAATCGAGTATAATGAGAAGGTTTCAAGTGTATTTAATGAATATCAATCACAAAGTGCTGATATGCAAGTAATGAGAGAACTCAACAAGGAGAAAGACCTTTCGGAGGTGTGATACCTAATGGTATGACTCAAGAAGAATACAAGAAATTAGAAAGCAATGTTCCTAATCCTAATAGTGTATCCACAGAAAAATATAATCAAATTGTAAAAAATGAAAGCCAAAAGATAG